>NZ_JAXMIH010000018.1 GCF_034366625.1 Prosthecobacter sp. | reverse complement strand
TACGGCTGGCTCAATCCACCCAAGGGCTGATTCGATCTACCAGATGGTTGGCTCAATCAATCCTACGGCTGGTTCAATCCACCCAAGGGTTGGTTCAATCAACCCGACGGTTGGCTCGATCAATCCTACGGCTGGCTCGATCCACCCAAGGGTTGATTCGATCTACCAGACGGTTGGCTCAATCAATCCTACGGCTGGCTCAATCCATCCAAGGGCTGATTCGATCACCCCGACGGCTGGCTCAACCAATCCTACGGCTGGCTCAATCGACCCAAGGGCTGATTCGATCAACCCGACGGCTGGCGGAGTCCACAAGGCGGAACGAAGTGGGTTTCAAAGGTCTGACCGCCTCAACGCGCGTGTCGCCCCTCTGCGAAAACAGGCAAGCTAGCGCCAGGTTTCCGCGAGCCTTTTTCATGTTCAGGCAAGCTTGCATGGAATTTCTGCATGCCTTGTTTTCATTTCCGCAAGCCTGCGTGGCATGACTGCTTGCCCTTCCGCCCATGAGGCAAGCCCTGGATCGGGCGAAGCAACCGGCCCGCCGGAGACAGCACCGGTTACCGGGAGCTTCGTGAGCCAGGCAGTATCAGATCCCTTCCAATCGCCCATTCTGGAACCGGATTCTCCCTCGCCCTCATTGGCCCGCGGGCCGAAGCGCTCCTCGAACTCGGTGTCGCTCTCCCCGGCCCTTCAGGCCGAAAGAAGAAGGTCAGATTCCGTCGAAATCCAAGCCCACCCACCGCCTGAAGCGAGCAAGCCGCCGAGATGAAAGGGAGAAGCCACGGCCACGACGGTCTGCATGGCTCTGGAGGTGCCAGAGATTCAGCCACAGCATCCGATGAGGAGTGTTTGTCAATTTGCTGCAGCCTGACGTCGTTTCCCGGCATGATGGGACGCAAAACTGCGATAAGGAACCAACACCTTTCCTGTACGGACGCCAACATCAGGACTTGAGTTGCTGGCTATTTTGCTGATTGTCAGCATTCGCCTGAATTCTTCCCATGCCAATCCAAACGACCATCGCATACGAGGAAATCGACAATTTGTTGCTCGATCCAGAGAACCCGCGCCTGGGACGGCAAACGTCAGGCAAGAAGCTCAGCCAAGAGGAACTGCTGAACGAAATGGCGCAATGGAAGGTGGATGAACTGGCCATATCATTTCTCGAGAACGGCGGTTTCTGGACTCAGGAGGCACTGATTTGCATCAAGGGGCCGAAGCCTGGCAAATTCACCGTGGTGGAGGGTAATCGGCGGCTTAGCGCACTAATGCGGCTGCGTGATGCGTTTGACGGCAACCCCGCAAGCCCAAAGTGGAAGGAGCTTGTTGAAGGGCGGCACCCATCCAAGGGCTTGTTCAAGCAGATTCCCTACTTGCTGGCCCCAAGCCGGGAGTCAGTGCAGGCGTTCTTGGGATTCAGACATGTTACCGGCATCGAACCTTGGGCCCCTTCTGAGAAAGCCAAGTTCATTGCCAATATGGTAGAACAAGGCATGACGTATGATGAGGTGCGACGAAAGATCGGATCCACCAAGGAGGCCGTGCGCAGGAATTACGTTGCCCACAAGCTCTACCTGCAAATTGAAGAGCAGGCCAACATTCCCCGGGAGAATTTTAAAGACCGGTTCAGCGTCTTGTTTCTCTCACTGAGAACACAAGGAGTGCAGCAGTTTCTTCACATCGATTTAAATCTCCCTCCCGAGAAGATCAAGGAAGGCGTGCCACGCAAACATCAGAAGGCACTGCAAGATTTTGCCATTTGGCTGTTTGGTGATGACAAGAAGCTGCCTCTTTTTTCAGACTCCCGACAGGTGGACAAATTTGGCAAAGTGCTCGAATCTGCGGATGCGGTGTCGTATTTACGACGGTCGCCCATACCAAATTTTGAAGTTGCGATTCGGATGGCTGGAGGTGATTTGCCAGAATCTATCGAGCGAGTTCACGAAGCGGCGGATAAAGTTGAGGAAGTTCTCCGTGTGGCTCACCACCATGCGAAAAATCTAAAACTAAAACAGGCAGCCACTCGTCTTGGACGTAGCACGAAGCAACTGCTCTGGGTGTTGCCCGCGCGCAACCGCTCACGTGGTCCAGCAGTGTCAATTGGATCAATTCGTTGATGGTGGACGACAAATCCGCACCGAAACGGTCATTAGAAAATGACGTGCGTATCTGCGGCGCTCTTGTGGGTGGCGTTCGTTGCCTCCAAGCGTCTTTGCGAGGTTGGCTATTCCAGCATTCTTACAAAGCGATGGGCTCCTTGGAAGCACTCCGGCATGATGAAACCTGCCAGTGTTTAATAGCCAATTAGCACTACCCCCTTAATTGGGAGGGTTAATCGGCTGCTGATATACAGTGTTTCCAAGAAGGCGTGAACCTTCTGAAAATCGTCGCCTCCTCTGTAGTTGTTGCGAACGCCCAGGATCAAATACTCAACGCCATGCATCATGCAGGCTTGGAATATATCCTTCAAAAATTGGAAGTTCACCACGGCTCGTCCCGCCTCGACCTCCAGAACGATTGTTCCGTCCTTGCTGAGACCATCAGCATCAAAATATTTATCGATCTGGTTATTCAGTCCAAAAAGAACGGGAACGGGAATCTTTTCACCTCTTAGTTTCCCCGATTCAATCGTAAAATTGATTCTCTCCAAATACGGCCTGAGCTTTTGAAGCACCCCGTTGCTATTCAGTGTGTTTTCTGGGCTCTTTATGTCCTCATAAACGACTTCAAAGCATGTGATGATTTCCTTGAGTCGTTCCGTCAACCCAACGGAGCGCGGAAATAGTTGATAGCGTAACATGACGACGAAGAGGTGAGGAATTGTTGGGAAACGAGAGAGGTTGCAGCTCCTGAATAGACGATGCATCAGCCAACATGCCCCAGAGTTCAAGCCTTCAGATTTTCGCCCCATTTTTGATCACTATAGCCATTTCATTGCGGCCAAAGTTGGACTGGAACGATGACTTCAAAGCACTCCCCCCTCCCAATTTGGAGCATGTCGTTTGGAGCAACCTACCCGACCACGTCTGAGACACTGCGCGAAGTGCCGCTCAAGAAACCGCGCGCCACGCATGGCTCATTTGGGCAGCCCTTGAGCCGACTATCCCTGGAGGACATCCTGGCAGCAGTCCCAAGCCACGCACGTTCCGCAGTCGGAACCTTTCCGCGCTGGAAACAAACTTTCATCAAACAGAACCGTGAGTTTTATCTGGAGCACAAAGCCAAGCTGAAGAATTGGCTTCCCAAAATTCAGCAGTTTCAGATTAGCCTCCAAAAACTTGAGTGGAACTGTCAGGGCGAAGCCCGCAACATTTGGAATTACGTGATTCAGTTCCGAGCTTCTGGCGTCCGCATCAAGCGTCCAAGCACTTCGCCGTCACTTGTCGCAATGACAACCACTCAAGTCCCAATCATTGGCTGGGAGAAACGCTACATGACCGCACGGGAGTGTTCACGGCTTCAGTCGATGGGAAAACTTAAACATTTGCCTGAGGGCGAAGCGGCGTTTGAGGCTCTTGGTAACGCGGTCAATGTGGAAGTTGTCACTCGCATTTTGTCACAGGCACTGAGGCTTCTTCAATAATACTTCACCAGACCATCCTTCCACAGCGGCTTGAGCTGATCGATGGGGGAATCGATCAAGGTGGTGCCGTTGTGGGAGATGTAGAGATACGGATCACGGGTGGCTTCGCCGATGATGGTGAGGCCGGCTTTTTCGGCGGCGGCGGCGTGTTCGGGGGCGATTTCGACGAGGAGGCGGCCGGGGGTTTCGCCGAAGAGGAGTTCGGCGGTGGTGAGGCCGCTGGCGGTGACGGGCATCTTGTCGGTGGCGATGCGGAGGCCGGCTTTGCCGCTGAAGGCCATTTCGGCGAGGGCGACGGCGAGGCCGCCTTCACCGATGTCGTGGGCGCTGAGGATGGCGCCTTGCTTCACGAGGTCGAAGTAGCGGCGGTAGGCGGCCATGCTTTCGGCTTCGTCGAAGGACGGACCAGCGTCGAGGCCGATGCCGCGGGTGTATTTGGCGACGATGCTGCCGCGCAGACCGGCGCTGACTTTGCCCAGAACGGCGATCTTGCTGCCGACACGGCGCAGGGAGGCTCCGACGACGTGCTTGGCGTCCTCGACGATGCCGAAGCCGCTGAGGAGGAGCGTGACAGGGATGGAGACAGGGCCTTCGTCGGTGACGAAGTAGTTGTAGAAGCTGTCCTTGCCGCTGACGAAGGGTGCCCCATACGCGATGGCGCTCTTGGCCATGCCCTTGGTGCATTCGACGAGGGCTCCGAGCTCGCGCTCGTTGTCGGGATTGCCCATGCAGAAGTTGTCGAGGATGGCGATGCGGTCGGGATTCGAGCCCATGGCGACGAGCTGGCGCACGCATTCATCGACGACGGCGCGGCCCATGAGATGCGGGTCGGTCTTGCCCCACTCCGGCAGCAAGGCGCAGGCGAGCGAGACGAGCTGCGAGCTGCCATCGACGCGGATGACGCTGCCATCCTGCGGGCAATCGCCCGCCGCTCCGGCGAGCGGCTTGAGGACGGTGTTGCCCTGCACTTCGTGGTCGTATTCGCGGATGATCGGCTCGCGGGAGACGATGGAGAAATCGGACAGCAAGGTCTTGAGCGTGGCGGTCCAAGATTCGGGACGCACAGGCACGGCGGGCTGCACATCGGCCGGCGTGCGCCATTTGGCCCGCATCTCGCGGCGCGGGGCCTCGTGCAGCGCGGTGACGTGCAAATCGCAGACGGTGGTGCCGTGGTGCATAACCTTGAGACGCTGGGAGCCATCGGCCTTCGCGAGGACGAAGATCTCGGTCTGATAGATGTCGGCGAGCTTTTGCAGCTCGGGCAGGTCTTTCTCGTCGATGGCGATGACCATGCGCTCCTGGGATTCGCTGATGAAGACCTGCCAGCTTTCGAGATCAGGCGCTTTCAGCGGCGCATTCTCCAGCCACACCTCGCCGCCGGTATCGCGGAGCATTTCGCCTGCGGCGGAACTGAAACCGCCCGCACCGCAATCGGTGACGAATTGAATGAGGCCCTTCTCACGAGCAGCGAGCACCCAATCGGCGACTTTCTTTTCCTCGATGGGATTGCCGATCTGCACGGCGGTCTGGTCTTCCTCATGTGAGTCGGTGGTGAGCTCGGCGGAGCTGAACGTCGCACCTTTGAGGCCGTCTTTGCCAGTGCGACCGCCTGCGGCGATGAGCAAATGGCCGGGCTTTACTTCCTTGGCGATGTCCTTGATCGGGATGATGCCGGCGGTGCCGCAGAAGACGAGTGGGTTGTAGATGAAGGTGTCGTCGAACTGGATCGCGCCATTGACGGTGGGAATGCCCATGCGGTTGCCGTAGTCACGCACGCCGCGAACCACGCCACGCATGACGCCGAGCGGATGGATGACGTCCTTGGCCTTGATTTGATCCTGCTCGATGTCGGGCGGGCCAAAGCAGAACACATCGAGCGAGGCGACTGGCTTCGCGCCCTTGCCCGCGCCGAGGATGTCGCGAATCACACCGCCGAGGCCGGTATTCGCCCCGGCGTAGGGTTCGATGGCGCTGGGGTGGTTGTGCGTCTCGACCTTGAGGCACACGGCCTTGTCGTCATCGAGCTTCACAAAGCCCGCGTTGTCCTCGAAGGCGCTGAGCACGAAGTCGGGCTTCGTTTTGCAGATCTCCTCCGTCACGTTGCGGATGTAAGTCTTGAACAGGCCATCCACGACCTCCTCTTTGCCATCGAGCGTGTGGTAAATCTTCGCGCCAAAGATGCGGTGCTTGCAGTGCTCGCTCCAGGTCTGCGCGATGACTTCCATCTCCACGTCGGTAGGCTCGCGGCCTTCATCCTGATAAATCTTCTGCACGGCGAGCATGTCCGCCTTGGAAAGCGAGAGCTTCATGCGCTTCGAGAGGTCGAGAAGCTGTTCGGCGGTGAGATCGCGGAGGGGGATGGAACGGAAGACGGCTTGGGACATGATGGTGGGGTCACTTTGTCTATGCAAAGCGGGGAGAGCCGGTCAACGCCGGAGGGGGAGGAAAATCGAGCATGATCGCGGGATTTCTGGACACGATGCGCACGGTTCCTCTAGTTTGCTCGGAAACTCATGAGCACTCAGCAACCAACGGACTCTCTTTCATCGAAGCCCACGATCCCAACATGGGTTTGGGTGGTTCTCGGCGCTGTCGTGGGTGGCGTGCTGGCAGGAGTGGTCGGCTGGCATGAAATTGCCAGAGCTGCCGATGCGGATCCTGACTGGGGCGGTGGCATCGCCATGCTGGTGCTCTATGCGCTGGAAGCGGTCATCGTTGTCGTGGGTGTCGTGCTCGGAGGCGGAATCACGGCTTGGGTGTTATGGTTGCGGCGCAGAAGTCTCGGTGCGGCTGGAAAGACCTGCGCTCGCTGAGCTTGTGGATGGCGGATAGGATCCGGTGTGAAACGGTTGCTGTTCTTCCTGCGCCCGCTTTTATCCTGCCGCATGGCAACCATCGCAGTTCTCGGCACGCTCGACACCAAAGGTCACGAACACGCCTACGTGGCGGAAATCATCCGCGCACGCGGTCATCAGACGCTGCTCATCGACACCGGCAGCGGCGAAGCACCGCAGGTGAAGCCGGATGTGACGCGGGAACAGGTCGCGGCAGCCGGAAACGTCGATCTAGCGGGCATCATGGCCCGCAAGGACCGTGGCGAGGCCGTGACGGCCATGGCGGGCGCGGCGGCGACGTTTTTATCGGCCTTGGTCGAAAGCGGCAAGGTGCACGGTGTCATTTCCCTCGGCGGCGGCGGCGGCACCGCGATCGGCACGGCGGCCATGCGTGCACTGCCGGTCGGATTTCCCAAGGTGATGGTCTCCACGCTCGCCGCAGGCAATGTGGCGCCGTATGTCGGCACGAAGGACATTGTGATGTTTCCGAGCATTGTCGATGTTAGCGGCATGAACCGCATCTCCCGCGTGCTGCTGGCCCGCGCGGCAGGCGCAATCTGCGGGATGGTGGAAACAGCGGTGCCAGTGGCGGATGACAAGCCGCTGATCGCCGCCTCGATGTTCGGCAACACGACCGAATGCGTGAACATGGCGAAGAAGTTCCTCGAAGACGCCGGTTACGAGGTGCTCGTCTTCCACGCCACCGGCACTGGTGGCAAGATCATGGAGTCGCTCATCGAAAGCGGCATGTTTGCAGGCGTGCTCGATGTCACGACGACCGAGTGGGCCGATGAACTCGTCGGCGGCATCCTCGGCGCCGGACCGACGCGGCTCGATGCGGCGGGCAAAGCGGGCATTCCAGCCATCGTGACGCCCGGCTGCCTCGACATGGTCAATTTCGGCGAGCGTGCGACGGTTCCGGCGAAGTTCGAGGGCCGTACATTTTACATCCACAACCCGCAGGTGACGCTCATGCGCACCAACGCCGCCGAATGCGCCGAACTGGGTCGCATCCTGGCCGAGAAGGTGAATGCGTATCGCGCTCCTGTGACCGTGCTGCTGCCGCTGAAGGCGATCAGCATCATCAGCGCTGAAGGAAAGCCATTTCATGATGCTGCGGCGGATGCGGCGCTGTTTGATGCGATCCGCAAACACCTGCGCCCTGGCATTCCGCTGATCGAGATGGATTGCGAGATCAACGCGCCGGAGTTTGCGGCGGCGTGCGCGAAAGCGCTGCTTGATAGCTTGTCAGCGCGATGATTGCGGCCACTTTGGCGGCCTCATGAACTACCCGATCACGTTTCGTTTCAAGCTCATCGCCCTCGCCCCGCAGATCTATGTGACGGACGCCACCGGCAAGACCATCTGCTATGTGAAGCAGAAGCTCTTCCGCTTCCGTGAAAAAGTTGAGGTCTTCACAGATGACACGATGCAGCAGCTCGTGGCGACGATTGAAGCAGACCGCATCATCGACTGGTCGGCGCGTTACACCTTCAAGTCGCCCACGGGCGAAGTGCTGGGTGCCATCGGTCGCCGCGGAATGAAATCGCTGTGGAAGGCGCACTACGATGTCTTTGCGCCGGGTGATCATTCGCCCACGTTTGCGATTCAGGAGGAAAATGCCTGGACCAAGTTTCTCGACGGCCTGGTGAGCGGGATTCCCGTCGTCGGCATGTTCGCCGGCTACATGCTGCATCCGAGCTACATCGCCAGCCGCGTCGTGGGCAATGCTCCGGTGCTTCGTTTGACCAAACAGGCTGCCTTTTTCGAGGGACTCTTCAAACTGGAGCCGACCGGTGAAGCCAGCGAGGGCGAGCAGATGGCCCTGCTGTTGTCTTTCTTGATGATGAACTTGCTGGAGCGGGCGCGAGGGTGAGCAAAGTAGTCTTGTTGCTGTGCAACAAGGAATCCCTGTTCCGCAGGAACAGGGCTACTTCGGCAGGCGTTCCATCACCGATGCGGGAAGTTCCACCGTCTTCTGCCGGCTGGAAGTGCCGCGCAAGAGAGTGATCAGGCCTTTGGCGCAATCGAGAGATTCGGCGAGGAAGCGCAGGAGTTCGGTGTTGGCTTTGCCATCGACGGGCGGGGCGTGCAGTTTCACCAGCAGCACGGGGCGGCCTTTTTCATCGGCGGTCCAGCCGGCGAACGCGGATTTCTTCGCGTTCGGAGTGACGCGGACGGCAAGCTGAGCGCGGTCGTTGTTAGCGGCCATGATCAGACGAGTTTCAACTGCTTGCGCATGAGCCACTCGATGGTCAGCAGCAGAATCGCGGCACCGAACCACCACCAGCTTGACCAGAGGATGGTTTCCTTGGTGATGACTTGTTTGCGGTCAAGGGTTTGCAGGAGGTTGGGGAGGTCGGTGGCGGCTTGTTCTTCGCGCAGGAAGCGACCGCCGCTGTTTTGCGCCATCGTTTCGAGCAGCGGGCGATTCATGGTGAGCGTGGCCCACTCGGGATTGCCAAGATCGGAAACGTGCAAAGACAGACGGGCATCACTGCGCGGGGTGCTGGGACTTTCAGCGACGACGATTTCATAGGTGCCGGCTTTGAGCGGTGGCGTGAGCGCGCGATAAACACCGACGTGCGTGGAGTCGGCCTCAAGCTGAAGCGTGGCGACTTCGTTGCCGTCGTGGAGCAGGTAGGCGCGAGGTTGGGCATCGGTGACGATGTCGCCTTTGTCATTGCGGACGCGCACACGGATTTCAGAAGCTTCGCCGGGCGAGTAGCGCAGGCGGTCGGTTCCGACGGAGAGTTTCTTTTGGTCGATTTGGAACGGTGGGGCCGCGATCCACGCTCCAAGCTGCATCCAAAGGCGCTGGTGATACAAATCGGCCACTTGGAAGCGCCAGCGCCAGAGTTCGTCGGTTCCGAGATAGAGCACGGCACCGGCCCCGACCTGCCGAAACACGATGGTGGGCTGCTGGGCTTTGGCGAGCGTGATGGCAGCGGGAAGGGGCTCGATGGTGGAGTGCCAGTTGATCTTGGGAAGTGTGGGCCAGAGTGTGGTGTTGGCGCTGGGGCTGTCGCTGAGACGGAGGGCGTCGAAGCGCTGGCCGTCGGTGGTGAGCTCGATGCTGGATGTCAGATTCTTGGCGCTGGAGGCTCCAAACTTTACGGGGATGAGCGAGGCGGTTTTGCCACTCGCCCAATCACGAAGTTTTCCACGCTGACCGTCGATGAGGATGAGGCCACCGCCGCGTTTTTCGACGAATTCGACGATCCAGTCGAGGTTCTCGGCCTTGAAGCGGTTCAAGGCGGCATCACCGAGGATGAGGAGGTCGTAGCTGAGGAGATCGTCGCGGGTTTTGGGGAAGTTTTTCTGCAAGCTGCCTTTGCTGGCGTCATCGGCCATGTCGTCGAAGAGCAGCGTGGCCTGCCAGCGTTCATCGCGGTCGAAGTGGTTGTGGATGTAGCGCGTCTCCCAGCGCGGGCGGCCATCGACGATGAGGACTTTGCGTTTTTTCTCCAACAGGTGAATGGCGAGCTCGCGGGCGTTGTTCGCACGCGTCTTTTCGAGCGAGGCACGATCTCCGCTGGCGGCGACTTGGATGTTCACGCTGCGCAGTGTCTTGTCGCGCTGGCCGGGAGTGGGAGGTGGCAGTTCGGCGACGGGGAAGAGGAAATCGAAGGTCTTCTCGCCTTTGCCATCGGTGGTGAAGTCACGCTTCCACAGCACCTTGCCCTGGCTTTCGATACGCACGGTGGCGGGTATGCCCGCAGGCATGCTATCGTTGATCGAAAGGCGGCCCTGGAAGTTTTCTTTGCTGAAGACGGACTCGGGCGCGTTCACATCGAGCAGTGACAAATCGGGCGGTGGCACCTCGGTGCCGAAACCGATGGTGAAGATGGAGGTGCCGTTGCCTTTGACGGCGGTGCTGAATTCTTCGGGCGAGCCGGTGGTGTTATGCTGGCCGTCCGTGAGCACGACAAGCGCAGTTCCTGTCGTGGCGGGGCCCAGCGCGGCACGCAGGGTCTGATCGAGATTGGTGATCGGTGTCGTTGGAGGCAGTTCAAACGCGGTGGGAAGTTCTCCCGAGGTGTCCTTGCCGTTCTGGCGGTGCCACCAGAGGCGCTGCGTGTTGTTGCCACGCAAGGCGACGAGTTCGACATCCTGTGTCTCGGCGAGTTTTTTGAGGAGAGGCGTGGTTCCTTTGAGCAGGAGGTCTTCGGCGCGTTGAAAACGCGGTTTGGCCGATTTATTGCCGTTGTCGTCGGTAAGCTGCATCGACGCTGAACTGTCCACGGCGATGACGACGCGGCCCAACTGTCGCAATGTTGTCACATGCCGCAGAACCGGCCCAGCGAGCGCCAAAACGAGGATGAACACCGCCAGTGAGCGCAGCAGCGCTGGAACTTTCGCAAAACGCGAAGACACGAACTTCAACTCACGGCGATACAGAAACCACATCACGAACGCGAGCCCGAAAGCGATCGCGATCACCGGAAACGGCGGATAGCCGCCGGTGAAGCGAAGGGTGGTTTCGGTTTGGGGAGTCATGAAGAGATTAGAATCAGCCTTTGGCGATGCGCTGCTGAAGGAGAACTTCGAAGAACAACAGTGCTAACAAGGCGATGAGAAGTGGCTGCCAGAGTTCGCTGCCGTGGCGGCGGGTGCGGTCGAGGGCTTGGTAGCCGGGGAGGGAATCGGCGAAGCTGGCTTCGTGACGGTCGGCGATTTTCTTGATTTGGTCGGCGGGGAGCGGCTTCAGATCGGACTCGGTGTTGTCGGTGTTGAAAGCGAGGAAGGTGATCTTGTCGGTTCCAATGCGTTGAAGCTGGAAGATGCCGGGTTGGGCGATGGGAGGGCTTTGGACGAAGACTTTGTCGCCTTCCTGCTGGCTTTTGAGGGCCTGCGTCTGGCCGGTGGGATCACGCAGGGTGAATTCGGCGCCGAGTTCGGCTTTTTCGAGGTTCAGACGAATCGTGGAGCCGACAAGTTGCCAGGCGGGAGCGCTGCCTTCGGTGGCGAGGTAGGTTGTGAGGCGCTGCATGAGCGGCACGAAGAAGGGCTGGAGCGGCAAATTGGTCCACTCGGCATTCGCGGTCGTAGCGGCGGCGATGACGCGGCCCTGGCCGTGCTTTTTCTCCAGCAGCAGCGGGACGTTGCGGTCGAGATTGAGGATGCGCTGGGTGTTTTCGTTGTTGGTGGGCTGCGCAAATTCGAACCAGTGACGGAATTCGGCGTCTTGCAGGCGGCCACCGCGGGCGTCGTTGAAGTAAAGTACGCTGGGATGCGTGAGGCGCTGCATGAGCAAGCGGGCGGGTGTGCCAGCGAGTTCGGCGCGGGCCTGGCCCTTGATGGCGGCGGGCAGGAGGCCCTCGCCTTTGCGGTAGAGCTCACGGTTGTACCAGTCGATGTCGCAATCGGGGCCGGCGAAGATGAGGAGGCCGCCACCTTCTTTGACGAACTTGTCGAGATCGGATTGTGCGCGGCCTTGCAGCTTTTCGACGTTGGCGAGGATGACGACCTCGGCTTGCTTGAAGTCGTCGTCGCGCAGTTTGCGCAGATCGACCTTCTTGGTGCGGATGAGGTCTTTGAGGGTGTTCGCGGCGGCGGTGTGCGGGGTGAGGGCGAGTTCGAGGAAGTCGGTGGCACCTTCGAGCGGAGCCGCGCCGGGTTTGCCGTCGATGAGCAGCACGTTGAGCTGATTGCGCACCTGCACGATGCTGTGGAAGGCATTGTCATCGGCAAAGCTGTCGCCTTCGAGGCGCACGGAGAGGGAATGATCGCCGACCTTATCAAAGGCATGCGTGAAGGACAAAACGGCCTCGCCTTCAGGAGCGACGGAAACGCGGGCGGTGCGCAGGCGGGCACCATCGGCCTCCAGATGCACGGGAATGTCCTGCCAGGGGCGTTTGCCGTGGTTCTTGATGCGCACACGCAGTCCGATGGGCTGGGTTTCGGCGGCGACGAGCGCGGAGAGATCGGCGCTGGCGATGCTAAGGTTCTCGGCGAGATCGCTGCCAATGCGATAGAAGGTGATTTGTGGCTTCGGCTCCTGTTTGGAGAGGCTTTCGAGCGCTGGCAGCGCCGCTCCATCCGCGATGGCTTTCCAGTCGGCTTCTTGGAAATCGGAGACGATGACGACTTCACGCGCGGCATTCGGCGCGTCCTTCAAAGCGGAGGTGGCGGCCTGAAACGCATCATTGGCCGAAACGGGGCCGGACATGGAGGGAACATCGCCGAGCTTCTTCGGGATGAGATCCAGCGCGGTGGTCGCTTGATCGAGCAATTTGCGCGGGGTGCCGCCGGAGAGCACGATTTGGGCGGCGGAGCCTTTGGGAAGCGCTTCGGTGATCTGCTGGAGATCGGTGCGGGCTTGATCGGCGACGCTGGCTCCGGGCGTGGCAGTTTTTTCTGCCGGAGCACGCATGGAGAAAGAGTCATCGAGCATGACGATGAGTGACGAACTGCCGAGACCGAGGCTACGCAAAGCTGTGAGAACGGGGCGAGCCAAACAGAGCGCGAGCACGATGGGAATGGCGATGCGCGTGATGAGCAGGAGAAGCTGCTCGATCTTCATCTTGCGCTTTCGCTGCCGGATGACCTCATGGAGCAGATGCATCGCGCCCCAGCGCACGGTGATGACCTTCCGCTTGTTCAACAAGTGGATGATCAGCGGGATGAGGAATGCCGCTGCGCCTGCGAGGAGGATGACGTTGAGGAAAGTCATCGCATGCGCAGGGCTAAGTAATTCCGCAGGGCTGCGGAGTGCGATTCATCCGTGAGCAGGCTCAAGTAATCGACCTGGTGTTTGCGGAAACCGTCTTTGAGCTGCTCGGCGAAGTTTTTCTGAACTTCGATGTAACGCTGACGAATCGTGGCGGGGTCGAGGAGGAGAAAGTCGTCGTCGTTTTCGAGGTTTTCGAAGCGAGCCCAGTTGCCGAAGGGGAAATCGATTTCGTCGCGGTCCCAGAGCTGGAGGGCGATGATTTCGTGGCCTTTTTTGCGCAGGACGCCGATGGATTGCAGCAGCGCGGCGGGATCGTCGAAGAAATCGCTGATGATGACGACGAGACCGCGACGTTTGAGGCGCTGGGCGAGGGATTCGATGACGGGAGCGAGACTGGTATCTTTGCCGGGCGTCGTTTTGACCATCGCTTCGAGCATCAGGTGCAGATGCGTGATCTTGGTGCGGCAGGGGATGATCTCGCGTATTTTGGAGTCGAAGGTGATGAGGCCGACGGCATCCTGCTGGCTCATGAGCAGGTAAGCGAGCGATGCGGCGAGTTTGCGGGCGTAGTCGAACTTGAGGATGCCTTTGCCCCCGCGGTAGTTCATGCTGCCGCTGGCATCGAGCACGATGGTGGCGCGCAGGTTGGTTTCTTCATCGAACTCGCGGATATAGAAGCGGTCAGTGCGGCCGAAAATCTTCCAGTCGAGGCGGCGGATCTCATCGCCCTGCACATACGGGCGGTGCTGGCGGAACTCGACGCTGAAGCCTTTGTGTGGCGAGGCGTGATGGCCTGTGGTGAAACCCTCGACGACGGTACGGGCGAAGAGCTGCAGGTGCTGCAGGGACGTGATGTCTTCGGCTTGGAGGATGTCGCTGAGAGTTGCCACGGGGAGTTACGGAAATCAGAGGGAGGTCAAGGATTGGTCAAGATGGTCAAGGCTTGGTCAAGAAGGTGTGTTTGGCGACCACTTGACTCTTCTTGACGATTTCCTGACCTCTTGAAGTTGCTCACAACACGCGTGCGTCGCTCTTTTTCGTCGTCTTGATGATCTCGGCGATGATTTGATCCACCGTGATGCCTTCGGCTTCGGCGTGGAAGGTGGGCACCAAGCGGTGGCGGAGGGCAGGGAAGGCGAGGGCCTCGATGTCGTCGGTGGTGACGTGAGTGCGGCCTTGGAGGAGGGCGCGGACTTTGCCGGCTAGGACGAGCATCTGGCTGGCACGCGGGCCGGCACCCCAACTGAGCATGCTTTTAACGTACTCACTGGCACCGGGTTCGTTCGGACGGGTGGAGCGAACGAGTTCGAGGACGAAATCGACGACATGATCGGGCACAGGGACTTTGCGGGCGAGCTGCTGTGCGGCGTGAAGCTCTTCGGCGGTGATGACGGCCTCGATCTCCTGGATTTCGCCGCCAGTGGTGCGGGCAATGATCTCGCGTTCGTCAGCGAGCGTGGGGTAATCGACTTTGATGAGGAACAGGAAACGGTCTTTTTGCGCTTCAGGGAGCGGATAGGTGCCTTCTTGCTCGATGGGGTTCATCGTGGCGAGCACGAAGAAGGGCTTGGGCAACTCGTGGGTGATCTGGCCGACGGTGACGTGCTTTTCCTGCATGGCTTCAAGCAGAGCAGCCTGCGTTTTGGGCGGGGTGCGGTTGATTTCGTCGGCGAGGATGATTTGGGAGAAGATGGGGCCTTGCTGGAAGACCAGTTTGCGGCGGCCGGTGTCAGCGTCTTCCTGGATGATCTCGGTGCCGGTGATGTCGGCGGGCATCAAATCCGGCGTGAACTGAATGCGGCGGAAGGTAAGGTGCATCGCATCGGCAAGCGATTTGACGAGCAAGGTTTTCGCGAGGCCGGGCACACCTTCAAGCAGGCTGTGGCCACCGGCGGCGATGGCGATGAAGACTTGTTCGATCACCGCCTCCTGTCCCACGATGCGTCTGCCGAGGGCAGCTTTGAGTTTGTTGTAACCTGAAACGAGAGCGGCGGCGGAAGCGGAGTCGGACATGGGGGAGGGGAGTTCAGCGTCTGGAATGTGGCCTGTGAACACGAGGCCGCAATGCGTGTTCTTTCCACTCTCACGGTGAAGCTGGCAAGAAGACAAATTGAACCGTGCCAATGTCGGTTGGAAACCCTTGCGGGGTCACTTCCTGCTGACGCAAGCGACGGCCATCGCGGCGATGCCTTCTTCGCGACCGACGAAGCCGAGGCGTTCGTTGGTGGTGGCTTTGACGCCGACCTGGTCGGGCTGGATGCCGAGGGCGGTGGCGATGTGCTGCTTCATCGCGGCGGCGTGCGGTTTGACGCGTGGAGCCTCGGCGATGAGAGAGGAATCGACGTTCTCAATGCGCATGCCTTTGTCAGCGGCGATCTGGGCGCATTTTTCGAGGATTCTGAGGCTGCAGATGCCTTCGATGCTGGGATCGCTGGGCGGAAACCAATGGCCGATGTCGGGTTCACCCAAGGCACCGAGAATGGCGTCTGCAATGGCATGGCTGAGCACGTCGGCATCGGAATGGCCCTGAAGGCCACGGCTGTGCGGGATGGTGACTCCGCCGAGCACGAGCGGGCGGCCTTCAGCGAAGGGGTGGACGTCGTAACCAATGCCGGTGCGAACCATGGGCGAACTAGGCGTTGTGGTCGGCGGCTTTCTTCAAACTGGCAAGCACATCGGAGATTTTGAGGTCGATGCGCTGGCGGTTGAGGAAGTAGCTGACTTTTTCGTAGCCGGCTTCGGTGAGATGGTTCAAGGCGGTGACAAAATGCTCGCCGACGCGCACGGCGCGATGAGAGTCGGAGCCGACAACGATGGGGATTTTGCGGTCGGCCATCATGCGAAGCATTTCGAGGCCGGGGTTCATCTCGGAGTAGCTTTTGTTGAGACCGGAGGTGTTCAGTTCCATGGCGACGCCGGTGGCCGCGATGCGGTCGAGCACGGTGGAGACGGTGTTTTTGACGATGGCGAAGCACCAAGAGTCCGGGTGGTAGTTTTTGACCAGATCGGGATGCGCGATGCAGTCATAGAGGCCGGATTCGGCGGACTTGGCGAGGTGGTCGAAGTAGGTGCGGCGGAAGTTCTCGATGGTGCCGGTTTCGTACTTGTTGAGGTATTCCTTGGCCTGCCAATGAACGGCGCCGAGGACGTAATGGAAGTCGGCACGTTGATGGAGCTGGGTGATGTATTCTTCGCAGCCGGGATAGTACTCACTCTCGATGCCGAGACGGATGTCGAGTTTGCCTTTGAAGGCGTCAGCGGCTCGTTGAACGAGGGCGACGTAGGTGTCGAATTCGCTCTCCGACATGCGCACGGTGGGCCAGAAGCCATTGGGCATCGGGCAGTGGCAGGTGAAGATGATGCCTTTAAGACCGGCCTTGAGTGCCTGCTGGGCGTACTCCTCAGGCTCGCCCCAAGCGTGCTTGCACAAGGGCGTGTGCATGTGGGAGTCGTAAAACAGGGCGCCGGATTTTGTGGGGCCGGATGCGGGCAACGGCTGGGAGGGGCCTTTTTTCGCAGGTGCGGGTGCAATCGCGGCGGGAGCCGGAGCCTGTTTGGGTGTTGCCACGGTCGCAGGGGCGGTCTTTACGGCGGTGGCAGATTTGGCGGCCACGACAGGCTTGGCAGAGACTTGCGGTTTTGTGACGGGCTTGGGAGAAGGTTTGAGCGGTGCCTGAGCTGGTTTCACCGCAGAAACCTTGGCTGGCGAAGTTTGGGCTTTTTTGGGGAGCACCTTGGCCACTGATTTCTTGGCAACAGGCTTGGGAGCAGGAGCTTTCTTTTTTGCCGCAGACTTGGCCGGAGCAGCTTTTTTGACGGGAGCAGGCTTCTTTTTCAGCACCGTTTTCCTGGCCGGTGTGGGTCGAGCCTTTTTCTTGGGGATTGGTTTGGAAGCGACTTTTTTGGACTTGCCGCGTGTGGCAGGCCTGGCCTTGCCCCTGGCCGCCTTTTTCTGGGTGCTTTTGGATTTGCTCACTGTCTAGCTCCTGGTTCCTTGCAATATCAGCCATCCTTTGCCTTCGACATCAGCGATTCGTACGCTTTTGCCGCTGCCTGCGGGACCCGGATAGCAGAGTCGCAGTGTTAAAGGTACATCCTTCCAGTTGCCGGTCTGAAGCTGCTGGAGGAGAGATTGGAATTTGGGGTCTTTGCGGTCAAAGTAAGCGTAAAGCACGTCATCCTCATCAGGGTGCTTGATTTCGAGCACCTCGCTGTCTTGAGGGGTTTCGCCTGGAGGGCTGTGCTGCGGCTTGGAGGCGATCACGCGGAAGAGCTTGGGTGAGGCCGGTTGGGTTGTGATGAATTCTTCCCAGTCAAGTTCGCCGTAGCGGACGGAGCTTTCCCAGTCTACCCGGAAAGTGCCGTCTTCCAGCTCCTCAATGATGAGGCTGACAGGCTCGGCATTGGCAAAGACCGCTTGCGCATAACCCAGGCGGTAACCGGGTTCCTCGACGGGCAGAACCCAACCAAGGTTTTTCCACTCAAGAGGATTCTGAGGGTGACTGCGGTAGTAGTTTTCCATCAACGGGCGGACGCGTTGCGGATCCCGGGCAAAGGCGAGTTTTTGATTCAGGTCAGCAGCTTCAAAAAATCCGCGTACCGTGCTTTCAATCTTGAGGCGTTTGCCTTCAATATCTTGGATGGCAAAGATTTCGGGCGTTCGATGGCCTTTCCGGGGGTCCGTTCGATCATGTCTGCCGCTGCGCAAA